>NZ_FPCI01000003.1 GCF_900116385.1 Pseudoxanthomonas sp. YR558
GTGAACCAGGCCGGCGCCACGATGGGCGAAATCGTCGCCTCGGTGCAGCGCGTGACCGACATCATGGCCGAGATCTCCGCCGCCTCGCAGGAGCAAAGCGCCGGTATCGAACAGGTCAACCAGACCATTACGCAGATGGACGAGACCACCCAGCAGAACGCTGCGCTGGTGGAGGAAGCCACCGCCGCGGCTCGTTCGATGGAAGAACAGGCGCAGGTGCTGACCGAGTCGGTGTCGGTGTTCAAGCTGCAGGCCACGATGAATGCCCCGGTCCGCCGCGTCATCGCCGAGGCCATGGCACCGAAGGCGGCCGCGCCCAAGGCCGTGGCTCGCAAGCCCGCCCCGCGCAAGCCCGAACCGGCCTTCGCCGATGGCGACTGGCAGGAGTTCTGAGCCGGTACGGATCAGCGCTTCGCTCGAACGACGGCCCGGATTTCCGGGCCGTCCTCGTTCCGAAGGCGCCAGCCTGACAGGAGAACGCCTACCGCTCGTCGGGAAAGTACGTTCATGTACTTAATGCTGGAGCAGCGACGCCGATATCGCTTCCGATAACTCAGCCCACCTCCGGCCCTCATGAATCGATTCGCGCGCCTCTCGCTCGGCAGTAAGCTTTCGCTCCAGGTGACCGTTGCCGTCGCCGTCGTCCTGCTCCTCCTCGCCTTCGTGGTCCAGCGCCAGTCCAGCCGCGCCATCGAGGACCGCGCGCTCGCCGATCTGGACGTAGCCGCACAGGTCATGCTGGAGTCCGTCTCCCTGTACGACCGTACGCTCTCGGAAGGTACGCAGCGCATGGCGGACAGCTTCCGCGCCTCGCTGCCGCTGGGAGACGTCTCGGTGGATCCTGCGCGCACGATGCCGATCGGCGACAACGAAGTCCCCGAACTACGTTTCGGCAATCAGGTCGTCAACCTCGACTTCACCGACGTCGACCGGTTCACCGAGGCGACCGACGTGGTCGCGACGCTGTTCGTGCGCAAGGACGATGAGTTCATCCGCGCCACCACCTCGCTCCGCAATACCGAGAACGAACGCGTCATCGGCACGGCGCTGGACCACAAGCACCCGGCCTATGCGCTGATGCTCGAGGACAAACCGTACACGGGTCGCGCGCGTCTGTTCGGCCGCGACTACATGACCCACTACGAACCCCTCACCGATGCCGAAGGCAAGACGGTAGGCATCCTGTTCGTCGGCCAGAACTACGGCGATGGCCTGGCCGCGCTGAAGGACAAGCTGCGCAATACGCGCCTCGGGGAAGCGGGTTACTTCTTCGTCGTCGACCTTGCCGAAGGCGACCATCACGGCACGCTCGCCGCGCACCCGGCCAGCCAGGAGTCGCCCTACACCACCGTCGTCGATGCCGGCTCGCAGCCCGCGATGAAGACCCTGCTTGAGCAGGACCATGGACATGCAGTGCTCGACATTGCCCCCAAGGCCGGCGATGCCGCCGAGCCCGCGCTGGTGGCGGTGAAGCGCTTCTCGCCGTGGAAATGGGCGCTCGTCGCGGTAGAGCCGCGCTCGACCGTGCTCGCATCCAGCCACGCGTTGACGATCAGCATCCTGGCGCTTTCATTGGCCGCCCTGGTGGTGATCGCCGTCCTGACCTGGATCGGTGTACGCCGGGTGGTCTCGCACCCGTTGCGCGCCGCGGTCGGTATCGCCGAGCACGTGGCGGCGGGCAAGCTGGACAGCAAGATCGACACCCGCCGCCAGGACGAAGTCGGCCAACTTCTGTCGGCCATGCATCACGTGCAGACACAGGTCGTGTCGGTGATCGGCGCACAAACCGAGATGACGCGCCAGCACGATGAAGGCACGATCAGCTACCGCATCGACGACAGCCGATTTCCCGGCGAGTATGGCGCCATGGTGCGTGCCACCAACGCACTGGTGGCCTCGCATATCGCGGTCAAGATGCGGCTCGTTGAGGTCATGCAGCGGTATGCGGTCGGCGACCTGTCGCTCGACATGGACCGCCTGCCCGGCGAGAAGGCCGTGCTCACTCAGACGATGGATGCGACCAAGGCCAGCCTGTCGGCGATCAATGGCGAGATCAAGCGCTTGGCCTCCGCCGCGGCGGCCGGTGATTTCTCCCATCGTGGCGACGTCGACAAGTACCAGTACGACTTCCGCGACATGGTGGATGGGCTCAATCGTCTGATGGAGACCACCGACGGGAACCTCGCTGAAGTCTCCGCGCTACTGCAGGCCATCGCCCGCGGCGACCTGACCGCGCGGATGGAAGGCGACTTCCATGGCGTGTTCGCCACCATGCGCGATGATGCCAACGCGACGGTTTCGCAGCTGACCGAGATCGTCGGCCATATCCAGGATGCTTCGCGCCACATCAACACGGCGGCGGGCGAGATCGCTTCCGGCAATCTGGACCTCTCGCGCCGTACCGAGCAGCAAGCCGCGAACCTGGAAGAAACTGCGGCATCCATGGAGGAGCTGACGTCCACCGTGCGCCAGAACGCCGAGTCGGCTCGCCAGGCAAACCAGTTGGCCATCGGCGCTGCCGGGGTCGCCTCCCAGGGGGGCGAAGTGGTCGGCAAGGTGGTCTCCACCATGGCCGACATCGAACAGTCCTCCAAGAAGATCGCCGAGATCATCTCCGTCATCGACGGCATCGCCTTCCAGACCAACATCCTGGCGCTGAACGCCGCGGTGGAAGCCGCGCGTGCCGGTGAACAGGGCCGTGGCTTCGCCGTGGTGGCTTCGGAAGTGCGCACGCTGGCCCAGCGTTCGGCAAGCGCGGCCAAGGAGATCAAGGGCCTGATCGAGACCTCGGTGGACAAGGTCGCCGATGGTTCGGCCCTGGTGAACCAGGCCGGCACGACCATGAGCGAGATCGTGGCCTCGGTGCAGCGCGTGACCGACATCATGGCCGAGATTTCCGCCGCCTCGCAGGAGCAAAGCACCGGTATCGAACAGGTCAACCAGACCATCACCCAGATGGACGAGACCACCCAGCAGAACGCTGCGCTGGTGGAGGAAGCCACCGCCGCGGCTCGTTCGATGGAAGAACAGGCGCAGGTGCTGACCGAGTCGGTGTCGGTGTTCAAGCTGCAGGCCACGATGAATGCCCCGGTCCGCCGCGTCACCGCCGAGGCGGTGCCATCGAAGCCCGCGCCCAAGGCCGTAGCCCGCAAGCCGGCCCCGCGCAAGCCCGAGCCGGCCCTCGCCGACAGCGATTGGCAGGAATTCTGATCATTCGCGATGACGCCCGCTTTGTACGCATGCGGCCCGGCACTGCCGGGCCGCATGCGTTTCGAGTGTCGCTAAAGATCGTGCGACGCACGCCGATACAGCCTGTGACGCCTTCCGCAAGGCCTGCGACCCTGTTTCTGCCTGTATGACCGACTCCACCGACGCGCCGCTGGACGAGCCGATCCGCTACGAGGACGAAGAAAAGTTCCTGGTGCGGGGCGAGCACGCGATCCGGCAGATCATGCAGTCATTGATCGACAAGCGTGCGCTCGTCAGCGGATGCGCGATGCCGCGCAATCACACCTTTCCGACCTCGCTGGTGGAGGTGCTCGAGGATGACGATGCGATCCTGATCGACGGTAGCGCCAGCGAAACCATCAATCGCAGCATCGAAGAAGCCTCGCACATCACCTGCGTCTCGCGCCTGGACCGCATCCACGTTCAGTTCCGCTTGCAGGGCCTCACCCGGGTGATGCAGGGTGGCCAGATCGCGTTCCGCGCCGACCTGCCGGAAAGTGTGTTGCGCCTGCAGCGGCGGGAGTTCTACCGGCTGCAGGTGCCGGTGACGCAACCACTGGAATGCGCCATTCCCCAGCACCAGCCCGATGGCGAAACCACCTACGATCGCTACCGCGTGCTGGACATCAGTGGCGGCGGGCTCGCGTTGGCCGTGCAGGCGGAGAATCCGCTGTTGCGCCCTTACAAGGAATTTCCGGACTGCCTGCTGCACCTGCCCGACAGCGGTCCGCTGACCATGCGCCTGATGGTCAAGAGCCTGCACAGCCAGCTCAACCAGAACGGCACCGAGAGCTGGCGCGCGGGTTGCCAGTTCACGGACCTGCCGCGCGGCGGCGACGCGCTGCTGCAGCGCTACATCTTCCGCCTCGAGCGGCAGCGCAGCGCTCGCGACCGCGGCGCGGCGTGATCCCGATCGACCTTTCGTCGATCCATCGCGATATCCGCTCAACCTCGCGCCGGGCTCGCCGATACCGGTTGTGACGCTGCCGTGACGGTCCGCTCCTGACGGATCCGCTGCGTGCGGCGCACCGTCCTATCGCACAGCCCCTTCGAGGTCGCCATGCCCACTCCGCTTCGTCTGTCCTCCCGTAGCATCGCCACCCGGGTGATGGCCGGAACCGCCGTCCTCGCCCTGCTGGCCTTCGGCGTCGCCGCGACCGCCAGTTACCTGCGCAGCAGCGAGTCCCTGCTTGCCGCTGCCCGCACGTCGATGGACGGCCTGGCCAACCTCGAGGCGGAACGAATCTCGGGTGAACTCACCAGCGCGTTCGACACGAACGAAGCCTTGGCGAGCGCCCTGCTTGCACAGCGTGCCGGTGAAGGTATCGACCGCACTGCTGCCAGCGCGGTCTTCAAGCGCCAGTTGGAAGCGCACCCGGAATGGGTCGGCGTCGGCACGCTGTGGGAACCGGATGCGTTCGATGGCAAGGATGCCGACTTCGTCGGCAGCGAAGGCCACGATGACACCGGCCGCTTCATGAGTTATTGGGCCTGGAGCGACGGCGCGCCGCTGCTGGAAGCTCTGCGCGACTACGAAGTGCCAGGCGCCGGCGACTGGTACTTGCGGCCGCGCGAACTCAAGCGCGCCGTCGTGGCCGAGCCCTACGTCTACAAGATCGCCGGCAAAGACGTGCTGATGACCACGTTGTCTACGCCGGTGGTGCAGGATGGCACCTACCTCGGTGTGATGACGGTGGACTTCGCCCTGCAATCGCTGCAGGAGCGTATCGGCAAGCTGACACCGATGGGCGCGGGCTTCGTGCGCCTGGTCACGCCCGGCGGTGTGCTGATCGCGGACCGCGACGCCGCGCGCGTGGGCAAGCCGTTCGATGATGGCGACGGCGGCGCCGTGCTGAAAAAGATCGCTACCGGCGAGTCGGTCTTCCGGGAAACCGAGGGCAGCGACGGCGAAGCGCTGGTGGAAGCGTACGTGCCGCTGTCGATCGGCAAGGCACAGGAGCGCTTCATGCTGGGCGTCGTGGTGCCGCGCAGCGTGGTGATGCAGGACGCACGCGCCGTGCTGTGGACCATCGTCACGGTCGGCGTGCTCGGTGCGCTGCTGTTGTGCGGCGCCATCTACTGGCTACTGCGCCGCCAGGTCGCGGCGCCGCTGGCCGGTGCGGTGCGGGTGGCCGACGACATCGCCCGTGGCAAGCTGGACGGCGTCATCGACGCGGGGCGCGGCGATGAGATCGGCACTCTGATGCAGGCCATGCGCACCATGCAGGGCAACCTGCGCGAACGTATCGAACGCGACGAAGTGGTGGCGCGCGAAAGCCTGCGCATCCGCACCGCGCTGGAAGAGGTGACCGCCAATGTCATGATCGCCGACGCCGACCGCAACATCGTGTACGCCAACCGCCCGCTGATGAAGATGCTGGCCGATGTCGAGCAGGACTTGCGGCGCGACCTGCCTGCCTTCGACGTGCGCACCGTCGTGGGCAGCAACATCGACATCTTCCACAAGAAGCCCGAACACCAGGCGCGCATGCTCGCCCAGCTCCAGGGCACGCACCGCGCGCAGATCACCATCGGCGGCCGCATCATGCAGCTGATCATCAGCCCCGTGACCGACGCCAACGGCCTGCGCGTCGGCTACGTGGTCGAATGGACCGACCGTACCGCCGAGGTGATGGTGGAACAGGAAGTCACCCGCATCGTGCAGGCCGCCGTACAGGGCGACCTCAGCGGGCGCATCGGCGAAGCCGGCAAGCAGGGCTTCCTGCTGGGTCTGTCGCAGCAGGTCAACAGCCTGCTCGCCACGATTGCCGGCAGCGTGGACGCCGTCTCCGGCGTGCTGCGCTCGCTGTCGGGCGGCGACCTGACCGCCCGGATGGAAGGCGACTTCCATGGCGTGTTCGCCACCATGCGCGATGACGCCAATGCGACCGTGGCCCAGCTGACCGACATCGTCGGCCGCATCCAGAACGCCTCGACCTCGATCAACACCGCCGCCGGCGAGATCGCTTCCGGCAACAGCGACCTCTCGCGTCGGACCGAGCAGCAGGCCGCGAACCTGGAAGAGACCGCGGCCTCGATGGAGGAACTGACCTCCACCGTGCGCCAGAACGCCGAATCGGCCCGCCAAGCCAACCAACTGGCCATCGGTGCGGCGTCGGTCGCTTCGCAGGGCGGCGAAGTGGTCGGCAAGGTGGTCTCCACCATGACCGACATCGAACAGTCCTCCAAGAAGATCGCCGAGATCATCTCGGTCATCGACGGCATCGCCTTCCAGAC
>NZ_FPCI01000004.1 GCF_900116385.1 Pseudoxanthomonas sp. YR558
GTGAACCAGGCCGGCGCCACGATGGGCGAAATCGTCGCCTCGGTGCAGCGCGTGACCGACATCATGGCCGAGATCTCCGCCGCCTCGCAGGAGCAGAGCGCCGGTATCGAACAGGTCAACCAGACCATCACCCAGATGGACGAGACCACCCAGCAGAACGCTGCGCTGGTGGAAGAAGCCACCGCCGCGGCGCGTTCGATGGAAGAACAGGCCCAGGCGCTGGCCGACGCCGTTTCCACGTTCCAGCTGGGCGATGGCGACCAGGTGGCACGGCTGGTGCAGGAACGCGTAACCCGCATCGCGGCCGGAGCGGCACCCCGTCCCACTCCCGCCCACCACCCTTACTGACCCGCTAAAGAATCCCCGTCCGGGGCCGATCTAGGCCGTGACAGGCCCGCCCCGGGCAACCCCACCCTCTTACCGGCTGCAACAGGAGCCCGACGAATGAGCGACAAGAAGAGCCAGGCCACGGCGACCGCCGAAGAGTTTCTCAGCTTCACCCTGGGAGACGAGCACTACGGCGTCGATATCCTGAAGGTGCAGGAAATCCGCGGCTACGATTCGGTCACCCGCCTGCCGGATGCACCGGACTACATCAAGGGTGTCATCAATCTGCGCGGCACCATTGTGCCGGTGATCGACCTGCGTCTGAAGCTGCGGCTGAAGGAAGCGCGCTACGACGCCTTCACGGTGATGATCGTGCTGAACGTCGAAGACCGCGTGGTCGGCATCGTCGTGGACAGCGTGTCCGACGTGATCGGCTTGGCCGCGGAACAGATCCGCCCCACGCCCGAATTCGGCGCCAGCGTCGACACCCGCTTCATCTCGGGTATCGGCACCGTGGACGACCGCATGCTGATCCTGCTCGACATCGAAACGCTGATCGACAGCGCCGATCTCGGCCAGCCGTTGCCGGAGCAGGCCGCCGCCTGATTCCCGGCTTTGGGACGTTCGAAGGGACCACTGACCGCGAGGTCTGTGGTCCCTTTTCGTTTGCGCCATGACGGCGTGCCGCGCCTGCGTCTTTGGTCGTAGTGGCGGTAGACATCCCTGAATTTCCAGCGGCCGCCGCCGCTATTGCAGGTACGGGCATTCCGCCCGCGCAGGCCTCGCGCCTGACCCCCGAGATCCCGTATGAACATCAACGCCAAGCTCGCCCACGCCCTCTCCAACGTTCCCCTCAAGCGCAAGTTCTTCTTCCAGACCCTCCTGGTCGCCGTCGGCACTGTCGCACTGGCCGTCGTCGCCGCCCGCATGCAGTATCTCGACCTGACCGGCACCCGCCAGGCGGGCCTGAAGGCGCAGACGGAGATGGCGCTGGGCGTGATTCAGGGCTACGCCAAGCAAGTGGAGGCCGGGACGCTCGACGAGTCCGCCGCTAAGGAAGGCGCGCTGGCCACGCTCGCCACGATGCAGGCGAACAAGGGCGTGGACTATTTCTTCGTCACCGACGAAGCGCCGGTGATGCTGATGCACCCCACCCGTCCGGACCTGATCGGCAAGCCGCTGCAGGAGGTGCAGAGCCCGGACGGCAAGCACATCTTCCCGGAGTTCGTGCGCGTGGCGAAGGCCGGCGGCGGCACCGTGGACTACAGCTGGGCCAAGGCCGGCGAAGAAGACCCCGTGCCGAAGACCTCCTACGCCGCGCTGTACCAACCGTGGGGCTGGGTCATCGGCACCGGCGTCTATATCGATGACACCCAGGCGCAGGCGCTGCAGTTCACTTTGATCATGACCCTGGCGGGCGGCGTGTTGGTGCTGCTGAACATGCTGATCGGCTTCGTCATCGGCCAGTCCATCTTGCAGCCGGTCTCGCGCGCGCTCGCCGCGATCAAGGGTGTGTCGCGCGGCGACCTGAGCGTGCGCATCGGCCGCCACGGCCGCGATGAGGTCGGCCAGATGCTCAAGGCGACCGACGAGATGGTCCACATGCTCGAGCGTTTCTCGCTGGAGACCCGCGAGATGATCCGCCTGCACGAAGCGGAGGACATCAGCCACCGCATGCCGGAGGATTTCCCCGGCGTGTACGGCGAACTCGCGGCAGGCATCAACACGATGATGTTCGAACACTTGGACGCCTTCCGCGATGCGATCGGCATCCTGCAGCGCTACGCCAACGGCGACCTCAGCCAGGATGCGCGCCGCCTGCCCGGCACGCGCGCCTTCCTGCACGAGGCGATGGACACGGCAAAGGCCAGCCTGCTGGCGATCAATGCCGAGATCAACCGACTGGCCCAGGCCGCGGCCGCCGGCGACTTCGGCGTGCGCGGCGACGAAGCGCGCTTCCGCGACGACTTCCTGGCGATGGTGAAGGGTCTGAACGCGATGATGGCCACCAGCGATCGCAACCTGGCGCAGCTGTCCGCCCTGCTGCGCGCGATCGCCGATGGCGACCTGACCGCGCGGATGGAAGGCGACTTCCATGGCGTGTTCGCCACCATGCGCGACGACGCCAACGCCACCGTGGCCCAGTTGACCGAGATCGTCGGCGGCATCCAGATGGCGGCACTGAGCATCAA